>NZ_JBHYHC010000003.1:0-11221 GCF_042738955.1 Umezawaea sp. NPDC059074 | reverse complement strand
ATTCTTTCGACTGCCCCCGGGACACCATTGCGGGGGTTTGGGGGGGTTGGGTTTGGGTTGTGTACAAAACGACCCCCACCCCGACACCAGCCGTCAGGAGGGCTCGACGCGCAGGCCGATGTCGAAGCCCGCGCCGGTGCGCGCCACGCCCACCAGGAGGAGGCCCGCCCATTCGAGGGCGTGGGCCATGTCGAGGCCTCCGGCGTCGCGGGGCCGCAGGCCCAGGCTCTCCAGGAACTCCGCGACACGGGCCTTCGCCTCGGTGCTGTCGCCCGCGAAGAACGCGTCCACGGGCTTGTCCTCTTCGAGGACGCCGCGGAAGATCGAGTTGAACGCCTTCACGACGTGCGCGCCCTCGGGGGCGATGGCGGCGATCTGCTGGGTCACCGAGTTGCCCGCGGTGGTCACGAGCCCGCTCGCGTCGGCGTTGAACGGGTTGGTGATGTCGACGACGATCTTGCCCGCCAGCGCGTCGCCGAAGTGCGCGACCACGTCGACCGCGCCGGCGTGCAGGACGGCGACGATGACGATGTCACCCGCTGGCCGCGTGCCGAACGTGGCGACGGTGGCCCCGTCGCCGATCCGGTCGGCGAGCGCCTGGGCCTTGGCGGTGTCGCGGCTCGTGAACTCGACGGTGTGGCCGTGCTTCGCGGCCTTCATGCCGATGGTGGCGGCCATGTTGCCGGAGCCGATGATGCTGATGGTGGTCATGACGTGGGTTCCTTTGGTGTGCGTGGATGAATTGGCCGACGGGGGTCAGATCACCGTGGTGCCGCCGTCGGCGACGAGTTCCATGCCGTTGACGTAGCTGGAGTCCTCCGAGGCGAGGAACAGCGCGACCGACGCGATCTCCTCGGGGCGGCCCATCTCCCGGCGCGGGATCACGGACTCGAACTGCGCCTTCTGCCGCTCGTCCATCACCTGCTCCAGGACGGGCGTGGCGACCTGGCCGGGGGTCAGCACGTTCACCCGGATCCTCCGGTCCCTCAACTCGGACACCCACACCCGTGCGAAGGCGGGGAGCACGGCCTTGCTCGCCGCGTACACGCTCCAGTCGGGGTAGCCCCGCAGCGACGCGTTCGAGCCGGTCATGATGATCGAGGCCCCGTCGTTGAGCAGGGGCAACGCCTTCTGGACCGTGAACAGCGTGCCGCGCGCGTTCAGCGAGAAGGCGGTGTCGAACTGCTCCTCGGTGATCTCGCCGAGCCTGCCCTGCCCGCCCGTCCCGGCGCTCGCCCACAGCACGTCGACCGAGCCCTTCTCCTGCCGGACCGCCTCGAACAGGCGGTCCAGGTCGTCGAGGTCGGCCGCGTCGCCCTGCACGCCGGTGACGTTCCGGCCGATCAGCCCGACCGCCTCGTCCAGCGCGTCCTTCCGGCGGCCCGAGATGAAGACGTGGGCTCCTTCCTCGACGAACAACCTCGCACCGGCCAGCGCCATCCCGCTCGTCCCGCCCGTGATCACCGCGACCTTGCCATCGAGCTTTCCCACGACTTCTCCGTCCACTTGATGTTATGTACACCGATCTGTGCACTTAACGTAGGCCAATGGCCGCAGGAGGCGCAAGCTATGTACACCAAGTCGTACCCAAGGGCGTACGCTGCGGGTGTGACGGAGCTGGAGAAGGGGCCGCGAGGACTGCGCCGCGGCAGGGGAGCGCGCGAGCGCATCGTCAGCGCGTCACAACAGCTGTTCCGCGACCAGGGCATCAACAGCACCGGCATGGACCAGGTGTGCGCCGTGGCCGAGGTGTCCAAGCGGACGCTCTACCAGCACTTCTCCGGCAAGGACGAGCTGATCGCCGAAGGCCTGCGCCGATTCGACCCCGAGGTCCTGCCCGAGGTGTTCGACCGCACCGACCTCACCCCGCGCGAACGACTCCTCGCCGCGTTCGACGTGCACTCACCCCTGTGCCCGTTCATCGCGGCCGCCGTCGAACTCCCCGACCCCGGCCACCCGGCACGCGTACTGGCCCGCGACTACAAGCTGAGCTTCGCCGCCCGCTTCACCGCCACCGCCCGCGAGGCAGGCGCCACCGCCCCCGAACAACTCGGCGAACAACTCGCACTGCTCCTGGACGGCGCCTCCGCCCGCAGCCGAGTCCTCGACACCGAAGCGTTCACCACCGCGGCCGCAATCGCGACCGTCCTCGTCGACAACGCCCTTCCGGCGGGTGCAAACGCTGTCGAGCGCCCCGACAGCTGACAAGCGCCTGCTCCTTCGTGAAACGCGAGCAGATCACGCCGAACCAGGTCCGCGGCGGAGTGCGTAGCGGACGGCGTCGGCGCGGGAGTGGAAGCCTGCCTTGGCGAACAGGTTGTTGATGTGGGTTTTCACCGTGGCCTCGCTGATCACCAAGTGGGAGGCGATTTCCGGGTTTCGCATGCCATCGCCGATCAGGCCCAGGATCTCCCGTTCGCGAGCGGTCAGGCCGAAGGTCGTCGAGTCCGGTTGTGGCGTCGGGCGTGAAGCAAGTGCGAGCAGTCTGCGCTGGACCTCGGGGGAGAGCACGGTCTGTCCGTGGGCGGCGGCGCGGACGGCTTGCAGGATCGTTTCGCGGTCCGCCTCCTTGGTCAGGTAGCCGCTGGCGCCTGCCTGGAGTGCGGCCAGGATCGAGGTGTCGTCGTCGAATGTCGTCAGGACGAGGACCGTTGTGGTCGATTCCTGGGCGTGGATGCGGCTGGTTGCCTCGACGCCGCCCATGATGGGCATGTTGAGGTCCATCAGGAGCACGTCCGGGTGGTGTCGTGCCGCGGCCTCGACGGCTTCCGCGCCGTTGGTCGCGGTGGCCACCACGCTGACGTCCGGGGCTAGGTCGAGCATCACCGCCAGTGCCTCGCGGACGGTCGCTTGGTCGTCGGCGACCACGAGGGTGATCATCGGGGTAGCTCCAGTTCCACGGTCCAGCCGCCGTCACGGGCGGGCTCGGCTTTCAGGGTGCCGCCGAGCAGGGCGGCGCGTTCGCGCATCCCGACCAGGCCCACGCCGGTGCCGCCCGCCAGTTCGCCGTGGCGTGCCCCGGTGGCGGGGCCGTTGTGCACGGTCAGGGCGACGCGGTTGTCAGTGAAGGCCAGGCGCAGGGTGCGGGTCGCGCCCGGAGCGTGCTTGGCCGTGTTGGTCAGGGCTTCCTGCGCCACGCGGACCACCGTGTGGGCCGCCTCGGCTCCGACCGGGGCGGGGTCGCCGTCGATCGTGAGGTCCGCCGCGTTGTGCTCGGCGAGCCTGCTCAACGTTTCCGGCAGAGGCAGGGTGCCCTCGCGCAGGGCGTGCACGGCCCGGCGGGTCTCGCCGATGCTGTCGACCGCCAAAGCACGGGCGCGGCGGACGGCGGCGGTCGCCTCCTCGTCGTTGCCGTTGCTGCGAAGGGCGTCGGCCATGTCCAGTTGCAGCGCGATCCCGGACAGCGAGTGGCCGAGGACGTCGTGGATCTCGCGGGCGATGCGGCCGCGCTCCAGCAGGGCCGCCTCGCGGGCTTCGGACTCGCCCGCCCGCAGGGCCTCCGCGGCGGCGCGTTGCGCGTTGCGCAGGGCGTCGAGCCGGTTCCGGTTGGCGATGCCGCTGTAGACCGGCAGGCCCACGGCCAACGCCACCCACCACTGCCACTGCTGGGTGGCGGGCGCCAGGTGCCCGACGAGCAGGGTCGCGCCCGCCGCGACCAGGGCACCGGTCGCGGCCACCCCGGCGGCGGCTTTGCGCGAGACGAGCTGCCCACCGGCGGTGGCGGCCGCGAGGTAGGGCAACAGCATCGCGGCCGTCTCATGCGCGAACGGGAGCAGCAACGCGCTGAGCAGCATGTACGCGGTCATCGCGACCAGGCGGCGACGTCCGGTCCACCACCGCGACGGCACCAGGACCCCGACCGCGGTGATCGAGACCAGGACGAACAGGGGCAGCGCGACCGTCGGGAACACGACGCCGCCGGGCCACCGGAAGGCCGTGACGGCGATCGCGACGAGGACGAGGAACGGCAGGAGCAGCCCCTCCCGGAACCGGCCTTCCACCGTGGTCGTCTCGAACGTGGTCACCTCAGCCACGGTACGGCCGACCGGAGTCGCTGTCCTGCGCCAGGCGCCGTAGCCAGGGTGGAGAACTCTCTCCACCCGAAGCTACGGCGCTTGCCCCACGACGAGGAACGGCCGGGTCCGTAACGTCGGCGACGATCAAAACGAGACGCGTCTTCCCACGGAATCCCTTTCGTGACAAGGGAAACGCGATCCCACCGCAAACAACCCGGGGAGTTCCCGTTGACCTCATCCGATCAAGCCACCACCACAGGCCCGGCCGCACGCGCGCTGGTCGGCATGCTGTTCTTCGACGTAGGGCTGTCGGTGCTCGCCTACTTCGTCGCCGAGCTGTTGGGGGCCAGCACGTACGTGGCCCTGCTCGTCGGGACCGTCGTCGCCGGGCTGCGGGTGCTGTGGGTGGCCGTGCGGCAACGGCGGCTGGACCCGTTCGCGCTGTTCCTGCTCGCGATGTTCGGTGCGGGGTTCGCGCTGACCTTCCTCACCGGCGACGCCCGGTTCATCCTCGCCAAGGACTCGGCGATGTCCGCCACCGCGGGCCTGGTCCTGGTCGTCAGCTGCCTGGTCAAACGCCCGATCGCCTTCTACGCGGCCCAGCGCTTCGCCCGGTCCGCCGGATCGGCGCGGCACGAGGAGTTCCAGGCGGGCGCCGGAACGGGGGCCATGCGCGCCCGCTGGGTCCGCGTCTCCCTGGTCTGGGGATTCACCCTGCTGGCCGAGGCCGGACTGCGCGTCGCGGCCATCTACCTGCTGCCGATCGGTGTGGCGGCCAACTTCTCGCAGGCGCTCATGGTCGCCGTGTACGCCGGACTGCTCCTGTGGACGGTCATCACGGCCAAGAAGTCCTCGGCCGTCGCTCGATGAAAGCCGGGAAAACTATGCGGGTGCTCTCGCCGACCCGCCGCCGTGCCGGGCGAACATGCTCCTGCCTGGCCCGGCGGAACACCGGATAGCCTTCGACGACGTGATGGTGACCGCTTCGGTTTTCCCGGTGACCGGACTGGGCAGTCGCTTCCGCAGACTTCTCGGGGCCACGCTCGTGTCGTCCGTCGGTACCGGCATGCACTCCGCCGCGTTGCCCTTGTTGGCGCTGCAGAGCACCAGCGGTCCGATGGCGCTGAGCCTCGTCGTGGTGGCCGCCGAGATTCCGTGGGTGCTGCTCTCGCTGCACGCCGGTGTCGTGGTGGACCGGTGGGACCGGCGACGGGTGATGGTGTGGGCGGACCTGGGTCGGTTCGCCGTCCTGGTCGTTCTCGCGGTGCTGATCGTGACCGCGCGGGTGGACCTCGTGTCGCTGGTGCTCGCGGCGTTCCTGCTGGGTGTCGGTCAGGTCTTCTTCGACCTCGCCGCCCAGTCGGCCATTCCCGACTTCGTGTCACGGGATCCGCGGAAGCTGGCGACGGCGAACGGGCGGATCGCCGCCGCCGAGAGCAACGGCGAGGACTTCGTCGGACCTCCGATCGGCTCCGCCCTGTTCGGCGTGGGGAACTTCCTGCCGTTCGCGGGCAACGCTCTCTCGTTCGCCGTCAGCGGCCTGGTGATCCTCTCGATCAGGACGGACGCCAAGCCGGAGGAGAAGCCCGAACGTCACCGCGAGAGCATGCGGAGCGACATCGTCGAGGGCGTTCGGTTCTTGTTCCGGAACCGGACCCTTCGGGCGCTGGCCGTGGTTTCCTGCCTCGGCAACGTAGCCGCCACGGCTCAGTTCGCGATGCTCGCGCTGCTGGCCAAGGAGGTTCTCGCACTTCCGGACTTCGGCTTCGGGTTGCTGCTGACGGCCACCGCGGTCGGTGCGACGATCGGGGGACTGGCCGCCGCGGCCGCGGGCAGGCGTTTCGGCCCTGGCACGGTGGTGCTCACCGGCAAAGCCGGTGTGGGCGCGGCCGTTCTGGTTCTGGGACTGGTGGCCAATGCGTGGGTCGCGGCCGCGATGATGGTGGTGACCGGTGCGTTGATGACCGCGGAGAAAGTCGTGGTGAGCACGGTGCGTCAGCGGATCGTGCCGGAGGAGACCCTGGGGAGGGTGCTTTCGTCGAGCAGGCTGGTGGTGATGGCGGGCGGGCCGGTCGGTGCGGCGCTCGGTGGGGTTCTCGCCACCGTTTTCGATGTTCGGGTCTCGTACGTCGTCGCTGGTGTTTTCCTGATCCTGGTCGCATTGGTCTTCCGTCCCGTGCTGAACAACCGCGCCCTGGCGAGCGCTACGAACCGCCCGGCCCGGAGAGTTGCCGGGACAGACGGTCGCGGATGATGTGTTCGGCGTCGGTCACGATCGTGTGGATGACGGTCTCGCAGCTCTCCACCGAGTCGATCAGTCCTTGGGCCTGGCCCGCCCACCACATTCCGCCTTCGACGTCCCCGTCGTGCAACACCGCCTGCCGGGCGCGGTGGCCTGAGGCGAGGTCGGCCACGTCCGCGAAGGTCGCGCCTGGTCGGGCTCCGATGTGGGCGATGGCTTGGGAGACCGAGTTCCTGGCCACCCTGGCCGTGTTGCCGAACTCGCGGAAGACCAGTTGGGTGTCCCGTTCGGTGTTCGCGACGATCCGGGCTTTCACGTTGGGGTGGACGGGGGCCTCGTGGGTCGCTTCGAAGCGCGTGCCCATGTTGATCGCGCTGGCGCCGAGTGCGAGGGCCGCTACGAGGCCGGATCCGGTGGCGAAGCCGCCCGAGGCGATGATCGGAACGCGGAGTGCTCGCGCGGCAACGGGGATCAGGACCAGGCCGGGCACGTCGTCGTCGCCGGGGTGTCCGGCGCATTCGAAGCCGTCGACGCTGACCGCGTCGACGCCGAGCGCCTCGGCCTTGAGGGCGTGCCGGACGGAGACGGCCTTGTGCACGACCTTCACCCCGGCCGCGCGGAACGCGGGCAGGTGCGGTGCCGGGTTGCTGCCCGCTGTTTCCACGATCGTCACGCCGGAGTCGATGATGGCGTCCCGGTACTCGTCGTACGGGACCGGCACGACGGTGGGGAGGATGGTGAGGTTCACCCCGAAGGGCTTGTCGGTCGCGTCGCGGCACCGCGCGATCTCCTTCACCAGCGCCTCGGGGGTCGGGTGGGTCAACGCGCTGAGGAAGCCCAGCGCGCCCGCGTTGGCGACGGCCGAGATCAGGTCCGCAGTCCCCACCGCGAGCATCCCGCCGCAGACGACAGGGTGCTCGACGCCGAACATCTCGGTGAACTCGTTCCGGAAAGCCATGTCACTCCTGGAGGAAGGGCGGTCGTCAGAGTCGGCGCGAGATGACCAGGCGCATGATGTCCGAGGTGCCCTCCTCGATCTCCTCCAGCTTGGCGTCGCGCATCCACTGCTCGACCGGGTACTCGCGGGAGTAGCCCCAGCCGCCGAGGGTCTGCACGGCTCCCCAGGTGACGGCCATCGCGGTCTCCGAGGCCTGGAGCTTGGCCATGGCCGCGAGCTTGGAGGTGTCCACGCCCGCGTCCATCCGCCGCGCGGCGTGCAGGGTGAGCAGCCACGCGGACTCGATGCGCGTGGCCATGTCGGCGAGCCGGAAGGCGACGGCCTGGTGCTCGATGATCGGCTTGCCGAACTGGGTGCGGTCGCGGGCGTAGGCCAGCGCGTACTCGTAGGCCGCGCGCGCCAAGCCGGTCGCGGCGGCGGCCAACACGATCCGCGACACGTCGAAGGTCTTCATCAGGCCGTGGAACCCCTGGCCCTCCGCGCCGAGCCGGTCCTCGGCGGGGACGTACACGTCGTCGAAGAACACCTCGCGGCAGACGATCGCCCGCTGTCCCATCTTGCGCATGGGTTCGCCGAAGCTCATGCCCTCCGCGCCCTTGCGCAGCAGGAAAGCGGTGACGCCCGAGGACCGCTGGGCGGGGTCGGTCTTGGCGAAGACCACGTACTGGTCGGCCAGGCCGGCGTTGGAGATCCACGCCTTCTGGCCGGTGATCGAGTAGCCGCCGTCGACCCTGGTGGCGGTCGTGGTGATCGACGCGGCGTCGGAGCCGGACCCCGGTTCGGTCGTGGCCAGTGCCGTGTAACGGGGTTCCGGCCCGGTGAGGGGCCGCAGCCACCGCTCCTTCTGCTCGGCGGTGCCCAGTTCGAGCAGCGGGTCGGCGAAGAACCCGTTGGAGCACAGGAAGTTCCCGATTCCGGGGTCGCCCCAGCAGAGCTGCTCCTGGACCAGGCACTGCGTCACCACGTCGGTGAACCCGCCGCCGCCGTACTCCTCGGGCAGCATGAAGTCGGTGATGCCGACCTTGGCGGCGGCCTGGAAGAGGTCGAGCGGGGACTCGACGTCGCGCTCGTCGACCTCACGGCCCCGCGGCCTGATCTCGTTCGTCGCGAAGTCCCGGCACAGCGCGACGATCGCCCGCTGCTCGTCGGTCAACGGCCATGGCTCGATGGACGTGCTCACGCTGTCTCCTTCGTGGTTTCGGAATCCTCTTGCGCCGCGAGGACCAGGGCGTCGACGGCGATCACGCCGTCCGGCCCGACCCGGATCGGGTTCACCTCGACCTCGCCCGCGGTCGCCTGGGACAGCACGACGATCGCGTCGACCAGCGCGTCGACGTCGACCGCCTTCGACCCCCGCCAGCCGTCGAGCAACCGGCGCGACCGCAGGCGGTCCAGCATCCCGGCGGCCGTGGCGCGGTCGACCGGCGCCAGTTCGACGACGACGTCCTGCCACAGCTCGGCCTCGGTTCCGCCGTGGCCGACCGCCACGGTCAGCCCGAAGTCCCGGTCCCACCGGGCGCCGATCAGCATTTCGACGACGTCCCGCCGCGTGTCCTGTTCCTCCAGGACGTAGTCGCCGGGACCGAGCCGCGCGCACATCTCCTCGAGCGCCGCCACGGCCGTGTCCGGCGTCAGCCCGGTCTTGACGGCGTCGGCCTCGCGCTTGTGCTCGATCCACCCCGCCTTGAGCACCAGGGGCGGTCGCAGCGACTCGCACGCACGGGTGACGGTGGCGACGTCGGTGACCCGGCAGGCACGTGCCACCGGGATGCCCAGCGCCCGCACGAACTCCCGTGCTGCCCAGTAGCCCGGCGCTGGGGCTGTGACGTCCGAAGCGGTGGTGAGGTCACGGCCGGGGTGCTCGCCGAGCCGGACCGCGCGGCCCAACGCGCCGAGGGCCGCGTCAATGGTGTCGAACGTCGGGATGCCGCGCTCCCTCAAGCGGGCGACGGCGGCCGAGTCCGTGCTCATGCTGTGCACGATCAGGGGCGTGTCGGAGGGAAGCCGGTCGACGACGGCGAGTTCGGCGTCCACGAGACCGGGGGAGTGCTCGCCGTAACGGCCGAAGTACCCCGACAGCACGATCGAGTCGACTTCGCCGGACGCGGCCAGCAGCTCCACGACCTTCGCGTACGTGGTCAGGTCCGCTTCCCCGCCACCGGAGAGGTCGACGGGGTTGGCCACGGCCGCCTCCGGCGGGAGCACGGCCCGGAGCCCGGCCTGCACCCCGGCGCTGAACACGGGGAGGCGGAGCCCCTGGTCCGCGGCGACGTCGGCGGCGATCCCGCCTTGGCCGCCGCTGTCGCTGATGACGGCGACAGCGGGTCCATGCGGCAGGTCGGCTGCCTGGAGGACGCTCGCCAGGTCGACGAGGTCACGCGGTGTCGCGACTCGCAGCGCGCCCGCGGCCCGGCACGCCGCGTCGACGACGGCCAGCGCGGACGTCATCGACCCGGTGTGGGAGCGCGCGAGGCGGCGGCTGCCGTCGCTCGCGCCGGTGGCGAGCACCAGCGCGTGCTTGCCCGCGCGGCGGAGGGCCCGCAGCGCCGCGACGATCCGCGGTCCGTCCGCGAAGCTCTCCAGGTAGAGCGCCACCGTGGTGGTGCGCTCGTCGTCGGCGAGGGATTCCAGGACGTCGGCCGCGGTCACGTCGAGCTGGTTGCCGACGGAGTAGAAGCGGGACACCCCGAGCCCGGCGCGCGCGCCGAGGTCGGCGATCTCGGAACCGACCTGGCCGCTCTGCGACACGATCGCGAGCGTGCCCGCGGTGAAGCTCCCCCAGGCGAGCCGGAGGTCCGTGGCGCCGACGAACAGGCCGAGGCTGTTGGGCCCGATCATCCGCGCGCCCGCCCGTGCCAGGAGCGCGGCCACGGCGGCCTCGTCCGCGCCGAGGCCCGCCGTGATGCCGAGGAACGCCCGGCACCCCTTCGCGAGCGCGTCGCCGACGACCGCCAGGACGTGCCTGCTCGGCACGCTCAGCACCACGAGTTCGGGGGCCTGCGGAAGGTCGTTCACGCTGGCGTAGCACGATTGTCCGAGAACCCGCGGGGCTCGGTGGTTGACCAACCACACCCGACGTCGGTAGCTCGCCGCGAGCGCGCCGGAGGCCAACCAGTAGCCCCATTTGGCGCGGTCCTCCGTGGCCCCGACGACGGCGACGGACGACGGGTCGACGAAGGCGCGGGGCAGGGGCACGGGCTCAGACACGGGCGTCCTCCGCCGTGCAGAGCAGGCGCCGGTTCGCGAACTCGCCGAGCCCGGCCGCGCCGAGCTCCCGCCCGAAGCCGGACCGCTTGACGCCGCCGAAGGGCAGGTCAGGCCCGTCCCCGGCGGTGGTGTTGACGGTCGTCATGCCGACGTCCAGGCGTTCGGCGACGCGGCGGGCCCGGTCGAGGTCGGTGCTGAAGACCGCGCTGCCGAGCCCGTACGGCGTGGCGTTGGCCAAGGCGACCGCATGGTCGTCGTCCCGCACGCGGTACACGACGGCGACCGGCCCGAAGAGTTCCTCGTGGTAGTCCTCGGGGACGTCCACCAGGACCGCGGGGGAGTAGCGGGCCGACGTGAGCACGCCGCCCGCGAGCAGCCGCGCGCCTCGCGCTACGGCATCGTCCACTTGCGCGGCAAGGGTTTCCGCCGCCGCGCGTGACGCCAACGGCGGGTGCGCGGCGGCGTCGACGGCGTTCGCCTTGGCCACGAGTGCGGCCACGAACTCGTCGTGGACCTCGTCCGCCACGATCAGCCGCTTGTTGGAGTTGCAGGACTGCCCGTTGTTGTGGAGCCGGGTCCTCCACACCAGGTCGGCCACCGCGGGCACGTCCGCCGAGTCGAGCACGATGAACGGGTCGGAACCGCCGAGTTCGAGGACGCACTTCTTCAGGTGGCGACCGGCCTCGGCGGCGACGATCGAGCCCGCGCGCTCCGACCCCGTCAGCGACACGCCCTGGACCCGCGGGTCGGCGATGATCGTCGCCACCTGCTCGTGGGTGGCGTACACGTTCAGGTAGA